>NZ_JACJPL010000017.1 GCF_014696065.1 Leptolyngbya sp. FACHB-261
CTGATGGAGAACACGCGATTTCGGTTGACGGTGTGCTGTGCTCCAACAACGGTGAAGTGCTGAGAGATGCAGCAGTTCGAGGCTTGGGGATTACGCTACTTCCCAAGTTCCTAATCGGAAAAGAACTTCAACAGGGAACGCTGCAAACTATTTTGCCTAGCTATCACCCATCTGAACTCTGGATCTATGTGCTCTATCCCGTGAACCGCCATCTATCCACGAAAATCCGGTTGCTAGTTGACTTTTTACAGAAACAGTTTGGCCACCAAACCAACTGGGATTTATAAGTCAGCGTTGATTTTTCGGGTGCTCACAAAGCTGAGGGGTGAAGCTGTGTAGAGTTCAGGGGCTCCGATAAGGGATATTATGAGGGGCAGCCTTGGCTAGTTTACTAACAGCCTTGATCACACAGGGAGAAAAATCTTTCTTGCCGTTTATCGCCCGCTAGATTTAATCGTGGCTGACTTAGCAGGAGCTGTGGACTAGGCTGTGGCAGCAACTCGATAGATTTCTTGGTTTATACAAAAGGACATATTCATGACCTTACCGATTATTCTGCAACCTGGCGAGGGTCGATCCGTCAAAATTCAAACCAGCACATGTACCTTTAAAGCTACTGGTGAAGATACACAGGGCCATTTTGGACTATTTGAATTTGTCATGGAACCTGGGGCAATCGGAGCACGCCCTCATATTCATAAACAATTGACTGAAATGTTTTACGTGGTGGAGGGTGAGGTTGACCTGATGCTAGGACAAGACCAGGTCACTGCTTCACCAGGGGCATTCATGATTGTGCCAGAAAACACACCGCATGGCTTTTCTAATCGTGGCTCACAGCCAGCAACACTGCTGATTATGTTTTGTCCAGCAGACCATCGGGAACAGTATTTTGAAGGACTAGCTGATTTGACGAGGGAGGGACGACAGCCTAGCCGAGAAGAGCTATTTGACTTGATGCAGAGATTCGATCAGTATCCTGTGCCCGAGCAGGCAAGCAACGAATAGTCGTAGCTAGCTCACTACTGGCTCACCTAACAGAAAATCATCTACGGCCCATTGCGAAACAGCTCCTATCAAAGAAAAATGAGGGCTTTACAACGTTAACTACCAATGTTGTACGAAACTGAATATCAGAACGCTCGACAACCAACGCCATCATGACTGAGAAGCTTCCCACTGACCAAATCATTCGAGTCCCAACACCACTGGTTCCAATACTTGAAGAACTCTCGAATTTATATACACAGGGGCACGAAGAGCAGACTCTAAAGGGGCTACAGGAGTTGACAGCAGCAATTGGCAGAAAACTTGATGACAGCAGTACTGCTAACCCCAGCGCTGGCCCCGAAGTTATAGCAGACCTGCTTGCTCGGGTGAAGCGATTAGAGCAGGTGGTCGATCTTCTTCCGCCAGGATTGCGTACTGGCGGGTTTGCTCCACCCCTCAAGCATCATAACTCTGGATTTAACCAATCTGTTGTGGTTGGTTCTGTCCAGAGTTCCTCCGTTTACGAAGATGTTGAGGATGAGCCTGATGAGATCCTGTATGACTTCTTAGAGCCTGGGAGCAATCCTTAGGTTAGGGCTCTCTTCGATCTAGTGATAGGTAGCCTTGTTGTTTGAGTGTTAAGGGCGATCGTTAGGGACATTGAATTAAGGTGAGTTACATCTGATTCACCGCTCAGTTCATTGGCTTTACAGGTGACTAGATATATGAAGCGTGATGTTCTGGCAGCGAGCAGTCTTGTTACCAGCAGATGTCTATAGCGGTTCTCAGATGCATGAAACATAGTAGGGGGTAGCCCAAGCCCCCTTTATGAATCGCCCCTTATGAAAACATACTCGCTTGACCTGAGTCAAAAAGTAATTGAGGCTTACAACAGACAAAAAGGCTCCTAAAGTCAATTAGCCAAACGATTTAGCGTGAGTCTAGCCTGGTTTAAGATTTACTGAAGCAGTACCGGAGATGCACGATTGTCCCCAAAACAAGGCGGCGCGACTGTCAAACTCAATGCTAAGCAAGCGAGGCTAGTGAAAAGTTAGTGGAGGAAGATAACGTCCAAGTCGATCTGCAGTCATCAAGATCTGGATTAAGCAGTTACAGAAGCATTGAATTTAGTGATGAGCAAAGACAGGGTGGATTAGTTTAGCCATTGCTGTTACTATCCCCCTCTGAATACCTCAGGCTGTACTGTACTCTTATAGAACTGCTAAATTCAGAAGTGGCAAGGAAACAAGCACAGGAGTTAATAAGCTAGTTACAACCAGAACAGAGCGATAGTGTCACTTGGTCTGCTACCTTCTAGCCATAGTTAGTTCCATATCGCTATGATGTTTTCTTCGTTCTATAGGAGCTGTTGATAGGGACAGTTCTTGCTTGAGGAAGTTTAGGACAAAGACAATCTCTTGCTCTGAAAACCTAAATAAGCAACTTTCTCGTTCGCTTAGCAGCTGTGATATGAGCTGCGAGTCACTATATTGCTGGCAATTGCCAGTTTCTGTATAAGTTCCGTAGTTCCAGCATATTTTGGTTTTATCCCAAGATAAACAACCTTCAAATACCTCTGCAATGCCTCTAGCAGCAGCTACTAGAAAGGATTGAGCAAATCTCTCTTCTAGGCTTTCTAACCGATGGAACTCTATAGAATTTGCTGAGATAGCCATAGTCGCGTTCTTTCTAATGAGCTGATGAATGCAGACAAGTCAATTCTTATACTTTCGTAAAGTCTTAGCATCCGCTGGAGCGCTCAGATTACTCTGACGTATGGCGCAGTATTCTTTCCTAAGAACTTGTCTATAGCCAAGATCCTGACAAAGCTCCGGATCTCTTGATTTAGCGCAGAAGAACCCAGGGGAAACACTCCTGAGCCTGTCTAAAGTACAAAAAATTCTCTCGTCGTCAGGGTGATAGCAATTTATCAGGTTGTGGCACTCACAGAATCGAGAGTGCTCCTTCAAAAGGAATCTCACCTGCACAAGAAGTCCCTTGCTCATCTAGCGAGAAACCAAATTTCAGGTGAGCCATTTAGCCACTAGCCCTCCCATGCCGTGCTGAGCCAGCTAATGAGAGTAGCCGTGCCCACGACCGCTGTATAAACTCGCTCGCTCGTAGAAATGAATATCAGGTTTCAGGGAATCTCATCCGTTCTACGTTGGTACTCTATTAGTTCACTCTGGCTCGGAAGCGGATGAAGCCATAGGAGGTGCTGGGAGTCCCAGGCCCAGTGGAGTTGGGTACATCTCCTAGGCTGATAATGACAGTACCGTTTGTGTTGCTTGCCGAACAATTCACTGACGAGGGTAAGGTGCCGCCGGAGGAGATAAATTGACCTCCGTCTGCATCTGTTCCAGTATTTGTCAGATTAGTAGCAGTAGCAGAGCCAAAGGCTTTTGCAATCCCCGATCCACTTGCAAAGGCATTAGGGGAGAATGTGGTATTGGTAGGAACTAGATCACACACGTTAACGCTTTGAGCAGTGCGACCACCATTAGAAAGAAAATAAATGGTGTACTCTACTTCATCTCCAGGCCTAGTCGCTCCACCATCAATGGCTCCTTTCAAATAGCCTGAGGGCCAGTTAGAAGCGTTGTCATTGGTAGTTCCTGGATCATCCACAAAACTAGTAGTATTAGCTCCGTTACTGGGGATGATTGCAGTGACCCGCTTAACAAGCAACAATTGAGGGTTACTGCTACCCAACGTTACGCTTGCTTGATCATCTTCGCCTACCACACTGTTGCCAGGTGTAGAGTCAGGATCAGGTTGATTCGAGGCTGTAACCTGAGCTGTATTAGTGACGGGGGTGCTCCTAGTTATAATCGCCGTAACTTGCAAAGTTGCATTTGCTCCGCTAGCGAGATTACCAACAGTCCAGAGGCCTGTTGCGCTGTTATATGTGCCTTGGCTCGGCATTGCTAACCCAAGTGTTAATCCTGATGGCAGTAAATCGGTTACAGTTACACCCGTCGCTGAACTTGGCCCTGTGTTTCTAACCGTTACTGTGAAGGTCACACTCTGTCCAACACCTAGATTAGTAGAATTAGCCGTTTTAGTTAAGGACAGGTCTGCACTAGGCGTGATACTGGTTGAGACTTGAGACGCAGATTGAGTGCCATTGTTGTTTGCAGGTGTTGGGTCAGTTGTAGTGGCGGTACTAGAGGCTTTATTAAGCAGTGGTCCTCCACTCACTGGTGCTGTTACAGTTACAGTCCGAGTGACGCTAGTTTGAGGGGATAGGCTAGCGATAGTTGGCCAAGTGACAACCCCATTTGATACAGTACCGTTGTCAGAGGCACTATTAAAGGTGACACCAGTTGGTAAGGTGTCTTGGATAACAACGTTAGTTGCAGTAGAGGGACCGTTATTTGTAGTCGTAATTGTATAAACAATGCTACCTCCAGCCACGACACTGTTCGGGCCAACTTTAGTCGTGATAACATCAGCACTGGAAGTCAATGTATTTTCATCAATGCCGGTGTTGTTGGCAGTGTTAGGATCAGTTGTACCCGTTGGTGCTGCCACCGTTGCTGTATTCCTCAAGCTGCTAGTAGCGCTGGGAGAGATGGAGCCAGTGACGGTGTAAGTGGCGGTGCCTCCATTGAGTAGGTTTGCAGTGGTATTGATGGTGTTACCTGTTCCATTGGCAGCTCCACAACTCGAACCCACTGATGCAACACAAGCCCAGGTTATATTCGTAATCGTGTTAGGCACTGTGTCAGTGACTATTGCACCAGTAGCGGTGCTGGGGCCGTTGTTCTTGGCAACGATAATGTATTGAATCTGACTGCCTGAAGTAGCTGTAGTTTGGTTATCAGTTTTAGTAATACTAAGGTCAGCATTGGCAGTCAACGTATTCTCATCGGTGCTACTGTTGTTGCCAGCATTGGGATCAGTTGTACCCGCTGGTGCTGCTACTGTTGCTGTATTGCTCAAAGTGCCGGTGGCACTGGGAGAGATGGAGCCAGTGACAGTGTAAGTGGCGGTGCCTCCATTGAGTAGGTTTGCAGTGGTATTGATGGTGTTACCTGTTCCATTGACAGCCCCACAACTTGAACCCACTGATGCAACACAAGCCCAGGTTACATTCGTAATCGTGTTAGGCACTGTGTCGCTGACTATTGCACCAGTGATGTCGCTAGGACCGTTGTTCCTTGCAGTAATAGTGTAGCTAATTTGAGTACCAGTAACAGCTATGCTTTGACCATCCGTTTTGGTTGTGCTCAGGTCTGCTTGGGGAGGAAGAGCAGTTACTGCAAAGTTGTTAATCCCAGTGCCAACGTCAGCGTTGTAGTGGTAGCTGCTACCAGAAAAGTCGTAAATGATGTTACTGAGCGCACCACTACCTGTTGAAAGAACTTTGATAGTGTAAACCGTGGTGATATTGTCCCCTGCTTTGTCCCCCGTGTAGGTATCGGTAATTGCTGGGTTATTACAAGCTCCGTTATTGTGATAGAAGGTACTGCTTGGATCATTTTCCCAACCGCAAGCGTCAGCATAGACAGAGTTATTGGTTGCTCCAGCAGGGGTTGAGTAAGTTGAGGAAGCAGAAATGACTTGAAAGAAAACCGGCAGGAGGGGTAAAACTGACAACTGTTCATATCCGCCAGGCGCAGTCGCCGCGTTGACTGTATATTGAACAGTTTGTCCTTGATAGACGGTACTGGGGCCTGTAATGCTCTTTACAGTATTTCGCGCTTGGGAGACTAATTTCTCTACATAAAGCTCTCGATTGATAGGGGTGCTTACAGTACCTGAGTTAGTTGCAGTGGCTTGAATGCGAAACTTTTGTCTGCTGCCTGGAGTATTTAAAGTTGAATAGGCACTCGTATTGCGGGCAACTTTCAGATTGAAATAGAAGTCGTAGCAATTGCCAGGTGTAGGACCTGTGTTGCCAGGTGGGTGGGATGTAGAACCAGCAGGTAGGAGAGGAATGGAAAGAGTACTTGCTCCTAATACACTGATAAAACTGTTGCCGCCATCATTAAAGAAGGTAGCCGTCACGTTAGTCGCAGCAGTATCGCCAACATTGCAAACACGGGCACCCGCTAAATACTGATCCGGTCCTTCAGTAACCTTGTTACTATCCAAACCAATCACGTTCCAGGTGATAGGAGTGATGGTGAGTGATGGGGCAGCGTTTGCAATAGAAAATGGCCACAGCGTAATACCACTGGAGACAATTATGAAAGCACAGGAGGTGAGAGCAGTAGCCAGGAACTTGAGCAGGCGCTGAGACCCAGGTAGCCTAACTCTTGAACTCCCCTTGGGGGCACAGGTCTTTTGAAGCCAGAAACTTAATCTGGCAGGAAGAGTGCCCTGCAAATTCTGTAGCAGAAAAATTGCTTTTGAAAGAAGTTTAGATAGTAGGCTCATAGCTGCTCAAAATTCCTGGTTCCAACCGACTAGCAGAGACTGTTTGGCTTAGAGAGATACTGAATGTGAGATGAAGTTAATGAACTCTTAATGTTGGATACCCACTAGATCGAGCCTTACAGGAACCAATCCGGTCTGCCTTAGCCCGATGATTTGAGCTAGGGGCCCCCTGATACTGATATCCTGGCGTCTGAATCTTGTTGTTAAGGAAGTCCTTATGCCCTGTTGCACCGAAGGCAACTGTTGGCAGATTCATAGAGAGAAATAGTATATCTATAGCGTTTAGAAAACTTCTCTTTTTAGTGCTTGGTCTGATTGACTGATGCAGCTCCACAGTTTTTTTTGCCCTTTAAGAACAGAATTTACAGACAAGTAGTTTCACTGAGACTCACACACCACTCAAGGACTAAAGCAGAAATCTCCATTTCCGGAAGATAGCGAGAATATCTGAATTATGTTTCTAGATGCAGCCTTCCCTATCCAACGAGGAGCTATCACTAGCTCTTTTCCCTCATGAAGAGTAAATGAAACAATAGAGATCATCAGAAATCCAAGCAGAAGATAGCCTGAGTGAAATCACGGCTTGTTCGAAGCGCGAGCGGCTAAACCCTGTGGCTCTCACTGAGAAATAGATCAGAGGCAATGTTGTTTCTGCTGAACAGCATTGCCTCTAACCACTCACATCAGCAGCATTACTGAGATAAGCGACAAGAGCAATTCAGCGCTCTAGTTGATATTTCCACCTATGGTTCTCTCTGTAATCTGGACCTCATTTTTAGTGGGCTCCGTGTTTTCCCCTTAGTGTCCGATCTGAAAGATAAAAATTCAGTAAATTTCCTTTGTACTATTCAGCTTGCAATGGGCAACACTCTAATAGGTCGCCAAGGACTCTTCAACTTTTACGCCCTAATAGTTCAGGCCATCGCCTTGTTGTCTAGTTGCTCCCGGTGTTGGGGGTAGAGGAATAAATTCAGTGAAGATGCTCAAGAAACCAAAAACAACGCTGCAATATTGTTATCGCCCCTTACTAGCAGCAGCATTTATTGTGGGAGGTAACTTCCAACTTTTAGCCCCGGCTTTTGCTGCCGGAACTGTGGCTGGAACATCCATTAGCAACACAGCTACTGCAACTTATACAGATCCCAATAATCCAACCCAGCCAATTAACGCAACATCCAATACTGTTGTTATCAAAGTTGCAGAGGTAGCAGGTATCACGGTTACTTCTCTAGGAACAACTGACACCACTCCGGCTACCCCTTCCGTTGTGGGGGACACAATTAATTACGGCTACAAAGTCACCAACGTTGGTAACGACGCCACTTTATTCTTCGTTCCAGGTACAGCGACTGTCAGTGGCACTGCTACTGCTACTGCAGGAACTGTCCAGATTGTTGGCTATATGGATGCCAACGGGACGCGCACTAATATTACTGCGGTCAATGTACCGGCGGGTGGTGCCAGCACAGCAGCGCTAGGCATACAGATTGGCACCAATCCTGTTGGCGCAATTCCTGCTGGCTATTCGCTGATTGTTGAGGTTCCTGTCACGATTAATTCAGGAGCTACAAACTCCAGCATCACCGTCGTGCTGGGTAATACCGGCGCCAATACAAACGCTGCTGATAGTCAGAACCAACCCTATCCTACTGCTCCTACTGGTAATGATCTCTACACCGTAGATGGCCCTGACGGAACTCCGACGGACGTTGAAGCGGATGGCGCTCCAATTAATGGTCAGCGTGAAGCTAGCGCCTCTGAGACTCTTCAAGTAGGAGCAACGCCGGTTGCCTTCGCGACCATTCTCAAAACCAATGGTGGCTACAGCAACGCTGGTACCCCAGCTACGCTCAATGATGACCTGATCACCTATAGCTTGGGCTTGAACGTTGCTAATACGACTCCCACAGGTAGCACCGGAATTAGTTCTGCAAACCTGGTGGGGACGCCGATTAACATTACGGGTCTTCCTACTGGCAATTACATCCTAGTTTCCGACGCGATTCCATCCAGTACAGCTCTGACAGGTACTCCCAGCGCCCCCTCTGGCTGGACGCCAATCTACACAACCACTGCCACCAGCACTCCAGCAAACCAGGCTCTGTGGACAACTACTCAACCAGCCTCTGGGGTTACCCGTGTTGGTTTCGTCAATAGCGGAACGGTTGCAGAAGGCGTCAATATCACTGGCTTTGCGTTCCAAGTCGTGACTAGTGGCATCAGCGGTAGCTCCACGATTGCCAACATTGCTCAGGTGTTTGGTCAGAGCCAAGGTGGTGGTACCACCCTGGTTTACGACGAATCCGGTGACCAAAACCCCAACAACTACGAAAATAACGCCCCGCCTGCAACCAACAACCCGACCACTGGCGTTGCCAATCCAACTACTGATGGAATTGACAGCGGCAACAACACTGGTACTGGCCCTGGTGGTGAAGTCAACGTCTTTACGCTGAATGCTCCTGGTAATGTGCTCAACGGTCCTAATGCTCAGCCGGCAGCAATAGGTCCTAATAGCAGCAATAATACGGACTTCACCAACAAGTCCACAGCCATTCCCGCTGGCACTGCTCCCGGTGGCAAATTTGATCCGGCGCCAGTCCAGTTCAACAACACAGTTAATAATCCTGGCACCGGCACGCTTACTAATATCGTGTTGGCCCCTGATGCGACCAACTTTACCGCAAGCGCTGCTGAAAGCTTGCCACCAACAGGAACGCTAGTGACGATCACCTATAACGGTCAAACAGCAACCTACACCTTTAACGGCACTGATTTTGCACTTAATACAGGCAATACACCCGTTATTGTTCCTAGCTTGGGACCCAGCACATCGGCTAGTTACACCGTTTCTGTCGATTTACCAGTGGATACCACTCTATCTACGGATACAGGCAAAGGCTTTGCCATCCCGATCTATGCCTTCCTGGATTTGAATGGGGATAACCAACCAGACTCAAACACCCTGGAGCCCACTCAAAACACCACGATTGATCGGGTTTACACCGGCTTCTTGAAGTTGGTTAAGGACGCCCGTGTTCTCGATACTAACGGCACTACAGTGGTGCAGGATTATCCAGCCACACCTGGAAGCACCAACATTCCAGCTAGTGCAGTTCTAACGGGTCGCTTCATCGAGTACCGCATTACCTACACCAACATTTCCAGCCCAGCAACAGGCGCAACGGGCAGTATTGGGTTAGATGCAACTAACGTAACTGTTACTGAGAAGGGCGATATTGGTGGTAATGGTGGTAACAACTGGGCACTGGATAACGATGGCAACGGTGTCATTGATACCAGCAACGTAGTTGGCTCAGCTAGTGCTGGCACCACCTTCTTACCTAGTGGCGACCAAAGTGGCATGACCGCAGGTACAGACGTGACGACGTACACCAACACCACGGGTACGACGATTCTGCCGAGCAGCACCGGTACCTTCATTTTCCGCCGTCGGATTAACTAGTCACTCAAAGGTTAGGGGATAGAGCGGGAAAACTGATTCAGTAACACCCCAACTGTCCCCTAGTTCTCACCTTCAATCTCGGTTAACTGTCCTGAATGCAAAGAGTGTCAACATGAAACGTCTGTCGATTAGTCTCGGTGCCCTGGTTCTGATTGCCACGATTCCTTTTGTGGGTAGCACCCCAGTAATGGCTAGCTTGCAACAAGCAGGTCAAACCATTGCCCAGGCGGTTCGTCGTCCTCAAGTGCGGCTGAATCTGAGCGCTGAGAAACAAGTGGTCAGAGTAGACGCCAAAGGCCAAAGGCAAATCTCCTGGGAAGCTCTATCAGGCAGTGCGGTAGTTCATCCTAGCGATGTACTGCGCTACACAATTCGTGGTGCCAATGCTGGCAATGAAGCGGCTAGAAATCTGGTCTTCACTCAGCCGATTCCTCAGCAAACTACCTATGTTCTAGAGTCTGCAACTAGCGCTAGCGGCGCGGGACTAACCTACAGCATCGACAATGGCAAGACCTTTGTTGAGAAGCCCATGATCAAAGTGACCCTACCCAACGGCAGAATCGAAGAGCGTCCTGCTCCCGCAGAAGCTTATACCCATGTGCGCTGGAACTTCAGAGAAGCAGTTAATCCGGCAGCAGCTATCAATGCCTCTTATCAAGTGAGAGTTCGCTAGTCACTTTCTGGGGCGGTTATTAGTTCTTCTAGCAATCGCCCCATCATTAAACAACTTCATTTTCTAATAAAGAGACAGCGTTTTGCTGACTCTCGGTTCCTAACGCAAAATAAGCCGTAATTCAAAGTTTCACAACTAAGCAAAGCTAAGAATTATCGGCTAGAAGGGGAAAGATTAGATGAGCCAGCCCAGAAAAAGACATTCATCTCGCTTGCTACTTAGCTGCTTCAACCTACTAGCGGCAACTCTTCTAGCCAGAGGAACTTTTCCGATTTCAGTACCTGTACTAGCTCAAAGTGCCCGAGCCACTTCAAACCGAGCAGCGATTGTTAACCAAGCTTCTTATAGTTACACCAGTTCAGGCGATAGCACTCAGATTACCGGAACTTCAACCCAAGTTTTAACCACAGTTAATCGCTCCATCCTAGTCGATCCTCTCGGTCGCATCACCGACTGCGCTGGCTCAACCTTAGCTGACTATAGAGGATTTAGGGTTGCCCTATACGAAGCCAACTCTAGTGATCCAACAGGCTCAGAAATTGGCAGACTTCTTCGTTTAACTCAGACTGAGCTACCCAATATCCCCAATAATGGTATTCCTGAAGGGATCACTCCTAACAGAGAAAATAGCAATCCCTTCTTCATCGCAGGTGGCGACGAGGGAACCTATAGTTTCCTGCTCAGCTCTGACGGAGGCCAACTAGATCCAGGCAGATCCTACATTTTGCTAATCAATCCGCCTGAAGGCTCGATCTACAGCCAGCGACGGGTAAAAATCACCATCGGTGCTCGCAATGGTAGAACCCTGCAATACACTGCAACTTCCTTAGACGGGAAGCCGATCAGTGCGACAGATAGGCGCACGTCAATGGTTCAAACCATCAACATTGAGGACGCAGAGAAGGTAGGGCTGAATCTGGCTGTTCTGGGCTTGAACACTAGTGTTTGCCAGAGTCAGGAGATCCAAATTATCAAAACAGGTGACCGGGCAGCCGCCGAGCCAGGAGATACCGTCATCTATCGCCTCTTAATTAAGAATCTAGCAAATTCAACTGAGAACAATATAGTTGTCACTGATCGCTTGCCATTAGGGTTTAATTTTCTGCCGGATTCAGTTCGCGGTGAATTGCAAGGCCAGAGAATCCCTATTACAGCGGAGCACAATGGCTCAACCGTCACATTCCGCGCAGCTGTTCCCCTTCCCCCTAAAGCAGTCCTGAATATTGCCTACGCAGCTCAGGTTACCCCTGATGCCTTAAGGGGTAACGGACGTAATTCGGCAATCGTCAATGCTCGACGCAATGATAATAACCAGGATGTTAAGGATGGCCCTGCAGTTCATCAGTTACGGCTTCGCGGTGGTATCTTGACTGATTGCGGTACTTTAATCGGCCGAGTGTTTGTCGATAAAAACTTTGATGGCGAACAACAACCGGGTGAACCGGGTGTGCCTAACGCTGTGATCTTTATGGATGACGGCAATCGAATCACTACCGACGCTAACGGCTTATTCTCTGTGGCTAACGTAATCTCTGGCCACCGCACAGGTGTTTTGGACCTTAGTAGCCTGCCAGGTTATACCTTAGCTCCAAATCTCTACTTTAGTGAACGGAACAGCCAATCTCGGCTAGTGCATTTAGCGCCTGGTGGTTTAGTGCGAATGAACTTTGCCGTGACGCCAACCTTCCAGGAACAAAGCAGCCGCTAGTTCTAGCTATTTCTCAATTAACAAGCTTGTTCTGCCTCGTGACAAGGCTTATTCACTCCCTAAAGGGAGCTTGCGATTAGACAGGCCGTCACTCATAAATCTCTCAAGTAATTTCTAAGGTAGAAGGCTGGGACGCTCAGATGAAGACCTCCTTAAAAACGATTCTCTATCTCAGCCTATTTACGACAACCTTAGGAGTATTGGGCCTGGTTCCAAGAGCTTGTGCAGAAGAAAATACTAGTGTTGCTCCTATAACAGAAGCTGGCGATAATTCTGAGCCAGTATCGTCAAGTGCTACACCTGAGCCAGCTGTGGTGGATCCCACTAATAGTCAACCAGAAATTTTTGCTGAGCCTAGCCCCGCAATCGCAGCTCCAACCAACATTCGGCCTGAGAGTTCTACTAATTCTGTCAGTGGTAGCTCGCAGTTAGCACCGTCAAGTGCTGCGCCGGGTCCAGCGATAGCAGCGCCAACTAATATTCCACCTGAAAATTCTACATCTACTAATTCTGCTAATTCTCAATCAGAAAATTCTACAACCCCAAATATAAATTCAGCTCTAGGTCCGAATCAAGTACGGATCTTAACTCCGACTGACAATTCCTTAGTAGATGTTCCAGCTACTACAGTCATCTTACAGTTTCAAACAGATGCTAAAGTCACCCTGAGAGTGAATGGTGTTGCAGTCGATCCTTCTGCAATTGGACGAACTGAGACCGATTCAACTAACAACCTCACTACTCAAACCTGGTACGGAATCGCGCTGAAGGATGGCGAGAATACCATTACTGCGCGGGCAGAGACAGCAGGAGTTACAGGTCCTATAGCCACCGTTAAAGTACAGGTTCGAGGAACTGTCAAGCAGATCACGGTAGAAACAGTCGAAGCATACATTCCAGCTGATGGTCGGTCTACAGCTACGGTTCAGGGACAACTCTTAGATGAGCGGGGAAATCGCTCTAATCGAGATGCTGTTGTGACGCTGGTTGCCAGTGCTGGAGAATTCACTGGCGCTGATTATGACCTTGATCAGCCTGGATTTCAGGTACAGGCTCGACAAGGGCAATTTACAGCAGCATTGCGCTCCAGTCTCCAAGCCAAAACTGCTCGTATCCGAGCTACAACAGGAGACCTGGAAGCATTTAGTCAAATTGAGTTTCAGACCAATCTGCGCCCCTCAATTGTGACGGGGGTTGTTGATTTGCGGATCGGTGGCCGTGGCACTGATTATTACGGCAGCTTCCGCGACTTCATGCCTCCCGATGGCGACAATGGCACGAAAGTTGACCTCCGTACCGCGGTTTTCGCCACAGGCAGAATTGGCGAATGGCTGGTTACAGGTGCGTACAACAGCGAACGTCCACTCAACCAAACTTGTGATGGCGAAAACCGCTTATTCCGGGACGTTCAGTTTTGTGACCAGAATTATCCAGTCTATGGCGACAGTTCAACGGTCACAACTGTTACCCCTTCCACAGACCATCTCTATCTGCGCTTAGAACGTACCTCTCCTACACCGGGTGCAGGCACTGACTATGCAATGTGGGGAGATTACAACACCGAGGAGTTCGCAACCCAATCTCAACAGTTCACAGCCACCACCCGACAGCTCCACGGCTTCAAGCTCAATTACAACTTTGGCAATCTGCAACTCTCAGGCTTTTATGGCAACAATGTTGAAGGCTTTCAGCGCGACACGATTGCTCCTGATGGCACCAGTGGTTACTACTTTCTTTCTCGACGATTGTTAGTTGGTGGCAGTGAGAACGTTTTCATTGAACTAGAAGAGTTAGACCGTCCTGGTACTGTTCTTGAGCGTAAGGAACTCAACCGGGGTACTGACTATGAGATTGATTATGACCGCGGCGCCCTATTGTTTCGTCGGCCTTTGCTCAGAACTGATGTAGACGATGAGGGGCGAGTTTTGGTCCGCCGCATTGTTATTACTTACCAATACGAAAACTCAGGGGCTGATACTAACATCTATGGAGGCCGCTTAAGATACCACTTTTCACGGGAGCTGAATCATGAAAGTTGGCTAGGGGCAACTTATTTGCGGGAAAATCAGGGAAGCCGTAAGTTCGAACTCTATGGAGCTGACGCCTTAGTTTCCTTTGGTCGAGATGGTCGCCTCATCGCTGAATATGCTCATTCCAGCAACGATTCTGAGGTTCTCGGACCTGTGAGTGGTTCTGCCTATCGGATCGAAGCAGAAAGCACTCTCATCGAAGGAATTAGAGGTCGAGCTTATTACCGTTCAGCTGACACAGGCTTTGCAAACAACGCCACCATTAGCTTTGTGCCCGGTCAAACCCGTTATGGGCTTCAGCTGGCTGGTCAAGTTTCATCGACAACAAACGTGCGTGTGCAATATGACCACGAAGATAATCGTGGCATTGCGCCTCGTCCTCTAAACAATCTTAGAGATCTCTTTAATCCAGGTTCTGAAGCAATACCGGGTAGCCGGGTAGATAACAGCCTCACTACAATTTCTGTAGGGGTTCAACAGCGCCTTGGTGCTGCCAGCTTGGAGGTGGACTGGATCAATCGTCATCGCGAAGACCGGCTGGCAACCGAAGATAACGATATCACTTCCAGTCAGTTACGCTCCCGTCTGACGGTTCCCCTCGCTAGTAACCTCACGTTCCGAGCTCAAAATGAATTGAATCTGAGTTCACAGGTTGACACAGTTTACCCAGACCGCACAATCTTTGGCTTAGCTTGGCAGGTTATGCCTGGTATCACTGTTGAGCTCAATCACCAATTCTTCTCGGGTGGTCAGTTCCGGAGTAACTCGATTACTAGCTTAGATATTAACGGCGATTACAAACTTGGCTCAGATACTACTGTTAGTGGGCGCTTTTCGATTATTAATGGTCAATCGATGGCAGGAGCTATCGGTATCCAGCAGGGTTGGACGATTGCGCCAGGGTTAAGGGCAGACTTCTCTTACGAGCACGTGTTTGGTGACATCTATGGTCGCACAGGTGCAGGTGCTCGTTTTCCTCAACCTTATGCAGTGGGTCAGAGCGCTTCTGCGCTTGGTGTTCAAGGAGGAGATAGTTATAGCGTTGGCCTGGCTTATACTGACAACCCTGATTTCCAAGCGAGTGTTCGCTATGAGCACCGCAGTTCATCTGAAGGTTCCAACACAGTCATATCGGCCTCAGCAACTGGCAAAATCTCGCCTGCTATTACAGCTTTATTTCGTTATCAGCAGGCTAACTCTTCCAATCAATTGCTGCGGGGATTAGGGGATACAGTCAACCTGAGATTTGGCCTTGCCTACCGAGATCCCAATGACGATCGCTTAAATGTTTTGTTGCGCTACGACTATCGCAAAAATCCGGCCACAACCCCAGGTACTATTCTGCTAGGAACTGGTACAGGCTATGAGGATCATACTTTTGCGATTGAAGCTCTCTACGCGCCTGACTGGCGTTGGGAATTTTATGGCAAATATGCCCTTCGTCATAGCACCTCTCAACTGGCCCAGGATCTTGTTGGTACCAGCACAGTCTCTTTAACCCAGTTGCGAGCGACCTACCGTTTGAACTACAGAATGGATTTAGTTGGCGAAGCTCGCTGGATTAATCAACCTTCAGCAGGCTATAGCGAAACTGGTTTTACCGTTGAAGCTGGCTATTACCTAACACCTAATCTGCGGCTTTATGGCGGCTACAGCTTTGGTGGCGTGAATGACCGTGACTTTGATGGCACACGTTCGGGCGGGGGCTTCTACGGGGGTATCGTGGTCAAACTCAACGAATTGTTTAATGGCTTTGGTTTGCAACGAGTAGCCCCTCGCCAGCAGCGGGAGTCTCAAGCCCAACCAGTTACAGCAGAACCCTCTCCTGCTAGCCAAACTGCAGCCTCAAACCTTATTCCAACCATGGCGACTGCGACATCTACCGCAGCAATTACTTCCACCCCATAAGGTGCAACGCAATGAAGAGACAATGGACAACAACAGGTTTCGTAGCTGCAACCGTTCTTCTAATTCAGCAGTCAATAGGACTAGCTGCCTCTACAGCAACTGTCCCGCACCAATCTTTGCATCTACGAGTAGTTGTCAACAGCAATCAAGATGGCCCTGTACAGCCGAATGAGGGGCTGACGCTGCGTGAGGCAATTGAGGTTGTAAACGGTACATTGTCCATTGACCAACTCAGTAACTTTGAAAAAGCCCAAGTCGAGCTGCTCAGTGCTGAGTCCCGATCACGGTTGGAATTTAACTTACCTACAACACAAACCACTATCCACCTGGTTAAGGAACTGCCTGCCCTAGCGAGTCCAGGTTTAATAGTCGATGGCACAACGCAGCCAGGTTATGCCAATACAGTTGCAATCCCAGAGCTTGCAACTCCAGCCCCTGTCGTGGCAATTACACCTGCTGAACAGGCAGAAGTGTTCCGAGGCCTCACTGTTGTTGCAGATGGCATAACTATTCGCGGTTTGAGTCTCTATGGTTTCACCGCAAGGCACCGCTCAACTGAAGTCACACCACCAGCCGACATCTTCATCTCCCATCAGCTGCCACCACCTGACACTAGTCAACAGCAGCCTCCAGGCGCTGATTTTCCGTTCCGTGGTCGCGACATTGCGCCAAAAGACGTTGTGGTTGAGAACAATTGGTTAGGCGTCAGTCCTGATGGCCGTTCCCCTTCTGTGCCCTCTGCTTTCGGCGTTTCGATTTTTAATAGTTCAGGAACAACCATCCAACGCAACCAGATTGCTAACCATACTGGCAGTGGCATTATCACTTCAGTTCAGGCAGAAAATCTCCAGATCTCAAACAATGTCATTGCTAACAATGGTCTTGCTGGAATGCCTGATGCCATTCGTTTAGAGGGAAATATCCGTAATACTCAGATCACGTCTAATTTGATCCAGAACAACAGTGGCAGTGCTATTTTCCTGTTTAAACCAGAAGGATCAGTTCAAATTCGAGACAATACAATTACCTTTAATGGACGACGTTTGAATCGGGCAGCGATTTATTTAATGGGCAACGAGCATGAGGTGCTCAACAACCGTATCTCTGATCAAATAGGACCTGGCATCGTTGCTGCTGCCTACCCTCAAACTCATGGCAACCGCATACAGGGAAACCAATTCTCTCGCCTCTCAGGGCTCAGCATTGATCTCGTTTCTCAATATAGTGCTAGCTCTCGGGATTATCAGCAAGGAGATGGCCCCAATCCATTGACTAGTAGCTATCAGCAACGTCGTCAGACAGCAAATCTTGGTATTGAACCGCCACAGTTTATTAGCCCAGAGTTTTTTCTGAGCCAGCAGGATGACAGTCTCGCGTTAAGAGGTTCTGCAAGTCCAGGCTCACAGGTTGAAATTTATCGGGTTGGTGAGGGTGGCGCTCAAGGACCTTTGACTCAACCGCTTGCCACCGCGGAGGTGAGTGATAAAGGAGAATTCGCTATTACGCTGACAATGCTTAAGGCAGGGGACAGAATTAGCGCAACGGCGACTGCTCCTAGGCTGGGGACCTCGGAACCTGCCCCCAACGCTGTTGTACGGTCACTAGGCGTAAACTAGTGGCACCAAATTGCCCATAATGATGCTATTGGTAGTGGTGCAACTGAGCTGCTCTCTAGTCACGCTAGTTATTGGCTAACCAAAACTCTAGCTGAATAAGGCTTTAGGCTGAGGGTCAAGCAGTTGTCTCTCAGCTCAACGGTTTGCTTTTCCAAGTATTCCTGCCAATGGTTGACGGCAGGAAGATCAGAAAGCTGATAGTCCTCAAGAGCTTGATCACTAAAATTAGCTACTACTACTACACTTGAACCTTGTTCATCCCAGCGAATATAGCCTAGTACCTTAGTTTCGAGATCTTCGTGGAAGAATTCAATGTTTTCAGTTTGTAAGGCTGGATGGTGTTTGCGTAACTCGATCAAGCGTTGATAGTACTTGAACAAATCACGGTTGGGTTCTTGATCCAGTAGAGGCCATTGTATTTTGTTCGGCTCAGTTGTGGTTTCAGTCTTGCGCTTATACTCGCCGAACTCATCTCCCATCCAAATCATGGGCACGCCCATCGAGGTCAGCAACAGTACCGCGCCTAGCTTAGCTCGCTGAAAAGCTGCTTCATCGAAGATGCCATGCTCACCCAATTCTCTCAAAGTGTGCTCGCGATCGTGACTGGCCAGGTAATTGACTACATTGGTCAGACTACCGTAACCTTGCCTTCTCGCATCCAACGCTTCCTTGAGCTTATCTAGGTCGAACTTGCCTCCAGCAATGTGGTCAATAGTAAAGATACGGAAACTCTCATGCCAGCAGCCGTCCATTGGCCCTTCCGCACAGCAGGTAATGCAGATATCTTCAGGAATATGCTCGGCGATATTGTAGAACGGCTTGCCGGAAGCTGCATTTTTGGCTTCCTGGCCAATCCAATGCAAGAAATCGTAGTTGCCTAACTGCCGCACGGCATCGTAACGAATGCCGTCAACGTGATACTCCTCAATCCAGAAGCGAACAACATCGCCAATAAACTTCCAGGCTGGTTTGATGCTCAGAGTTTCATCATGGTATTCATAGTTGAATTCAGGGCCCCAATAGTTAGCCGGATCTTCCGGATAATGATGCCCGTGATAATACCAGTAGTCACGATCAATGAATATTAATGGGCTTTCTTCATCTGAGTGATTGTAAATGCCGTCAAGAAAGACGCGCATTCCCCGAGCATGGCATTCATCAATAAACTGCTTTAAGTCTTCCGGAGGACCATAGCTGGATTCAGGCGCAAAAAAGTAGCGTACCAAGTAACCCCAACGGTAGTCGCCTGTGTACTCGGTAACCGGCATGAGTTCAATGCCGTTGACCCCTAATTCTTGTAAGTAATCTAATTTCTCAATAGCATGCTTGAACTGACCTCGTGGTTGCCCATCAGCTTCACCACCCGAGAAATCAGCAATATGCATTTCATAGATAACTAGTTCAGCATTACTGGGTAAGGGTTTGTCATCGTGTTGCCAGACATAGGTATCAATGACTCGATGCCCTTCTTTAACACGAGCCACAGAACGCTGAGTGTCATGGTCAATCTCGGTAGCATAGGGATCGTTAACATCGACCCATTGATCCGGTTCCAAGAACCAGCTTTTGCTTTGTACACGGAATTGGTATTGATAAATGCCATCGTCAAGCTGAACCTGAGTTCGAAAGTAGCCATCTTGGGCTTTGCTCATTGGAATTGGTTGCCAGCCAGAGAAGGTTCCAATAACGGTAGCTTGTTGATTACGGGGAGCAAATAATTTAAACTCGACTGACCCGGACATCGCACTCCTTTGACTCAGGATTCACAGGATAATATATGTGTACTACCAAGATACATTTATGCTTTTATTCGCTCGTCTGCCGAGAGGACGAGTTAATTTTCTCACTTGGTGAACAGCCTGAAGATTCAACCTTTGAGTATTTAAAAAGAGCCGCTGGTTACACGTTTCTTGAAGCTGAACTTAGCTGAGACCCAATAAGAATGAGTGAAACCCGTTTCCTTTTGATGGCACAATAGAACAGTGCAAGGCAATGGTTGAAACCCAAAGGTTTAGAATAACCAAGCTATTTTTTTCGAGGTAAGATTCAGCAGTACACGTTGAAGGTCATCCAACACTTCCAAGTGCGCCCAAAGCGAGAACAGCTGTTAAACTGACCCGCTTCTATCTATGGAGTGAATTTGCTGACAAGGGGCCTGGCAACTAAGAGCACAGGATAATGCTACGCTCCTTAAACTTTGTTGCTAATCAGTCACGGGAAGGATGAAACTGCCTGTCCAGACGTACTTTTATAAGGATTACATCACAATTGTCGCCAATGGTTGCAGTGAGCAGCTTTGAAAACAGGGCTCTTATTCTAGAGAAGGTGAACAACCAGTACAGGGTGGAGCCAAGTTAGCTCTTCGCAGTGAACGAAAGAAAAGCAGGAGCTGTAGGACTGTGCGAAGCAGAACTGTGCGAAGCAGTTTTAGGAAGAAGCAGTCCTCAAATTCTTCGGCAAAAATGAGCGGGATTCAGGAGTAACGCCCCTTGGTGTTGCATCAAAAATAGCCGTGACGCAGATGTCATTTTTAAATTCGATAAATACTTGGAGAGTTAACGGTGGACAACCAAAATCAGGGACAACTGGTTATTATTGGTGGGGCAGAAGATAAGGAAGGCGAGTGCACTATCTTAAGAGAGTTTCTGAGGCGTGCTGGTGGTACACAAGCTCGAATTGTGATCATGACAGTGGCAACAGAACTCCCACAAGAAGTTGGTGATAAATACACTCGAATATTCGAGCGATTTGGAGCGGAGGAAGTCCGAGTAGTAGATACGGCTGATCGCAAAGATGCTAGTGCCCCTAGCTACTTAGAAGCAATTGAAAAAGCTACCGGTGTGTTTTTTACAGGGGGAAATCAAGCCCGGATTACAGAGACCTTGAAAGATACTGAACTCGATGCTTTACTCCACAAACGCTACGCCGAAGGTTTGGTAGTGGGAGGAACCAGTGCAGGGGCAGCGATGATGCCAGACATGATGATTGTTGAGGGCGAACCTGGCACGAATCCCCGAGTTGAAGTCGCAAAAATGGACCGAGGCATGGGTTTCTTACCTGGCGTCGTCATTGATCAACATTTTGCTCAACGGGGACGACTAGGGCGTTTATTGTCTGCTGTGTCTCAGCAGCCTGTTGTCCTCGGTTTTGGCATTGATGAGAACACAGCAATCATTGTCAAGGGGAATGAAGTTGAGGTAGTTGGAGCAGGGGCTGTAACGGTTGTGGACGTTGCAGACATTATGCACACCAACGTGGACGAATCGTTGAAAGATGAAGCTTTAGCCCTATGTGGAGTAAAGCTACATATCCTTCCCCACGGTTACCACTTTGACTTGAGTAAGCGAGTCGCGCTTGTCTAGTCCTTTCTAAACCTCTGGTGCTCTAATGAGAAGAGAAAATTCTGGTGAGCCTAGACCTGTAGTTTCGCCTAGCCTTTACTCTCTAGCTGTGATTCAAGAGGAAGTGTATCAGCTTGTACGAGAGGGGATTGTTAACCGACATCAGCCGATCTACGTCCTCTCTCAGTACATTTCAAAACAGGATTGGATCTGGATCGAGCGTGAGCTAGAGGCACGAAGCTTTGTGCTAAAAGACCATATTAGTGAGCTTCTAAGTAATGAAGTCTGGGAGAATGACTAAAGTTCTTAGCCATATGGGGCTTAGCTATATGAGTTTAGTTAACACAGTGATAGTCTTCGAAGGTTGAGGCTCAATGACTAATAGCCCAACCTCTAAACTCAAGCAGATTATTGCAATAGGAGGTGTGTCTCTGGAGCCCAGTGGCCTCTTGGAGACCTACCTGCTCGCACAAACGAACAAGGCAAATCCCAAAGTTTGTTTTGTGCCTACAGCAAGTGGAGAGTCCCAGGAATACATCGACCGCTTTTATACGTCATTTTCGCAGCTGTCCTGCACGGCCTCTCACCTGTCGTTGTTTAAGCTACCAACCGCTGATCTCAGATCTTTCATTCTTGAAAAAGACCTAATTTATGTGGGAGGGGGAAACACTAAAAGTCTGCTGGCTCTCTGGAGAGAGTGGCACCTAGATAGCATTCTCCGAGAAGCTTGGGAGGCAGGCGTGGTTCTTGCTGGTTGGAGTGCAGGCTCCATTTGCTGGTTCGAGCAGGGCGTTACAGACTCCATTCCTGAGCGTCTAAGTGTACTGCGGTGTTTAGGCTTTCTGAAGGGTAGTAATTGCCCTCACTATGATGCAGAGCCAGAAAGAAGGCCCTCCTATCAGAAATTCTTGAGGGAGGATTCCATCAGCGAGGGATATGCTGCGGATAATGAGGCCGTTCTACATTTTGTGGGAGAAAAGTTGGTAAGAGTTATAAGTTCTCTCCCTCAAGCGAAGGCTTACAGACTTGAAAAGATGGGTGAGACTGTCCAGGAGACTCAGCTGGAGTCTGTCTACTTAGGATTTCTTCAGAAAAGCTCTTAAAATTCTAAGTGCTCGAATCTCAGCTGTAATCGCTTCAAAACGCTCAGCTTGGTGAGTGCCTAGAGCAAGTTGTAGCCTTGGCTGGCAAATAAAAGTGCCGTTGCCCTACCAATGCCCTGGGAAGCATCTGTGACCAGCACCATATCAGTCATAACATTTTGCGAGTGTGATCTTGCTCGACTAAGCTCTCTAATAGAAGTTGAGAAAGCTGCTAATTCTCATCAGACTTTAAATTTTGGCAGAAAAAGGAGGTCATCTGCACTGTGAAACCACTACTTAAGCTGAGAGTTAATCAAAAGAAATCTGGAAAGGGCCAACAGAGAGCGAAGTTGATTTTGCTGCTTCTTTGACAGCTTCTTTAACCGTAGGCATATCGATTAACTGGCAAGCCTGGGGTGAGGTTAGCTCAATGGGTCCAGGTTCTTTGCCGCCTTCAGAAGTGACAACGAGTAGACGAAATTGATAAAGATCGTCTCGATTAAAAGGTCGCAGAGCCAGGTCTAATTCGGATTGTGGTTCAGCGAATGTCAATGGCTTGAGTTGCTTGACTAGATGTTGCCGATCTGGTGTTTGCCCCTCAATGTAAATGGCGACGTCACCAGAGGATAAAGTGATTCCCAATTCGTATTCACCAAAATCCTGTCTGCTCTGGTTAGCGATTTGCACCTGAACAACATGCAAGTCCTCGTATTTATAGTCTCTTCTGCCATCGGAGACAGTAATTTGAGAGCGGAGGCAAGATGCACCAAAGGTATCTTCAAAGCTTGGGAAATTGTCTACTCTTCGACCAATTCGGGGCTTGCGATTGCGATAGGCAGAAATCGCGGCATAAATTAGAGCCCCTATGCCCCCACTGATTGTGAGGGCGAGGGCGACAAGAGCTATCGTAAACCAGTGGAGATCAGGCATTTCTGGGCAGGCATTTCTAAGTGGGTATTTTAAGCAGGCATTTTTAGACAGAAGGCTCTTAGAGGCTCAACTTAACGACATCAAGTTAACGAGGTAACGGATTAGGAGTTAACGAGATGAGGTGAGAAGGACCTCTGGGTCATCATCCAGCGAAAGTAGAAACTGAATCACATCACTTTGCTCTTGAGGAGTGAAGTCTGCGTCGGTATCAATCCAGTAGGCATGGCCCTGACCATCCACATTTGACCGTTGCAAATCAGGGTTGGCTCGGTTAACAGCAACCATCGCTTGCCGCAGGTTCCGGTCGAGCAAGACGCGCAGACTGGCCTCAGGATCGGGTCCAATATTGCGCATTAGCGTACCCGCCATTCCCAGCTGGTCGGCATTAGCTACGGTGAAAGGTTCACTCTCACTCGCTTGCTCAAGCGCTTCTGGCCCTGCTGCTACGCCTCCATCGTGAAGATAAGGGGCTGTGACAGCCAAGCCAATTAAACTGGGCACCTTGTAGCCACCCCCTAGCTTATTAACACCATAGGCGAGCCGCTGCTCAGATAGGGGAGTAATATCCGTAGGCACATCGAGCACCAGTGCATTGTCGGGCACAGGAACTGGCATGTTGCTGGCATAGGTTTGGGGCTTGGTGAAGATGCGGGTGAACGCTGCCAGAGTTGGAGCGCGTGAGGGTTGAGTTCCCACTTCGGCTTGCGCAACCACCGCATGGTTAGTGAAGTAGCGTCCACTGTGACAGGTCGCACACCCAGCTCGATCAAAGGCTTTAGCTCCTCGCTGGAGCACTTCTAGGTTTTCGCTGTTTGGGTAAGGGGGCGGGGCCAGTGTGTTTTGCCAGGCTGACATGCCATTGAGTTGCTCAGCAACCGGTAAGCCTGGGGTGTTAGCCATCAGGCCATCCAACATGAATACCGAACCCTTGGGATAACCGGGCATCTTAATTGTTTGGTTAATGCCGGGTGCCCCTGGTGTAGGGTCAATTTGCTCAAAAAATTCAGATGGTTTTGCACCCTCTGGCAATCGGAAGGACGGGTCGGCTGCGTTTTGCAGAATCACTCCTAAATAAGTTTCTTTATCAATGCCTAACAGCGGCAGACTCCCATCGGCGCCCGTTGTTGCGTCTGAATTGGTGGCATGAACGTTGTTATTCAAGGTCGTCAAGCCATGAAACCACCCTACCGAAGAGAAGCCGCTCCAACCGTAGGGCCAGGCTTCATAGGTGTAGGAAGATGGATTTTGGGAGGGATTATTAACAAGGGTCCCAGTGGAATCAAAGTTGCCTGGTGGCCAACTCAGCAATGCGGCATCAACAGCATCTTCCAAAGCTTTAGCATCCGGTAGACGGGTTTCTTGTCCATCTGCTTTGATATAAGAATGTTCCCCTGGCGGAATTTGGGTAGGATTGACATCTGTTTGCCGAAACATTGCCGCTGAGTTGGAGGCAAACGCCAGCACTAATCCCGTATTGACATCAGTGTTAGGAGCACCCTCTAGAATTCGCCCTGTTTTAGCGTTGACAGTGGCATGGCAGAGGGCACAGGTAATGCCAGCCCGAACCTTACCATCGGCAATTTTGACTCGCATGCCTAGCGGTAAGAGTGAGCCTTTGGGCACATCAATGCCAGTGTTGAGCAGTGTGCCTGCCTTGAAATTACGGCCCCCAATTGTGACATCTTGATCCAAGGGGATCTGCAAGTTGGTGGTAGGTTTGCCGCGTAGTGACAGAATTGCCTTGGTCATGGTGACCAGATTAATCGGTCCATCCAAGGCACCGACTACATCTGTTTGAAAGATTTCGTTGCCAAAGGTTTCCTCGTAAAAAGCCTTGCGCCCGAGCTGGATCAGGTCCTTGGTAACGGCAACGGCTCCATTCTCAGGGGCTAACCTTTCGCGTCCTGCCTCAGTCTCTAAAAGGCGGTTTGCTTCGTCAGGATCAACGACATAACCTAAGACATCGTAAGAACCAAGCATCTCTGGTGCAGGCTTGGTTATGGGTGTGTAGGTGTTGTTGATGTTTGGCGTAGCTGGAAGCGCGATTTCAACTCGGTAAGCGAAAAATCCAATTACAAAGATCAATAAACCGAGTAGGGAAATTACACGTAGTGACTTGGATAAACCTTTCATTGCAGATTGGTGCCTTGCTTCCTGCTAGACTGCCTCATGCTTTAGCAGAGCCCCTGATTCAGCTGGTTTCAACAAGGTACCCGTAAACCTCTTGCTCAGCTTCTACCAGCTGAAGGAGGCGGTGCGAACCTATTTTGTGATGGTGACTACGGGAAACAGTCTTTAGATAGAAGTCAAGCAGGGATGCAACTGCTGATTTGGCATAATTTGAGAGTGATTATGAGCAAAGCCTACTGAAAAACACTGGGCGCAAAGACCTAATGAACTAGGATCCGCTTAAACGTTCCTAAGTTCTGAAAACCACTGAACTCGAAAATTTGGTTGAAAACAGTTACTTCAAGCGAGCTTACATTGAGGTAAGGTGCACCTAAGTTAAATTTGGAGAGAACTAAGCCCTCTAAACACCTCACTTCTCGCCCTCAGCGAGAGCACCAACCTGAGGAGCTACCTGGGCCGGTGAAGAAGATGTATCAGAAGGAGCTGTCTGCTTCTGTGCTTGATTCACGCCCCAAGAGGAATAGGCCAACACTCCCATAACCGCCAGCCTCACTAAGCCCATCATCGCACCTGCAATAAAAGCATTTCGGCCTAGCTTATTTTTATGAGGGCTTTTTTGTGACTGATCTTCTTGGTCTAGGGTCGCAGAGGTAACACCCTTATCGTTTAGTTGTAGGGTCATATTAATCCCTAAAGGTTTGTGGCTTCGATAGGTGACGATCTCAGGTCGTGTCAAAAGCTAAGGCTAGAATCCAAGTTTTATGAGCAGCTGATCAGTGGCAAAAATTAAACCAATACCGATCAGGACGATCAGGAATAGGCCAAGCATGGTTACACCCTTGCAAAAACTGGTGGCTTTTGAATAGAACCGTCTGAAATTTAAGGTGTCTCTAATTGCTCTTTAACTGAGGTGGATTAATTCAAACAGCTTCAGAACTAATTATTTCAGTTGTAGGCTTTGATATTGAGAAGTATCTCTATCTGGGGTTTTGGTTTTAGGCTAGCCTCGTACCTCGAGGGAAGTAAGCTGTACTCTGTGTGCTTTGCACAATATTGAGATTACGAAGTTCTGTTATGGTTGTCTCGGCATAACGGGATTCAATCTCTGCTCAACTAGGTATTAAAACCTAGGTTTTCAGCCTATGCTGAAGCGGTTGCTGCTGAAGAACTTGCTCGATGAATTGCTGCATCCGTTGGTAATGAGAACCCTGCCAGTAGATTTGGTCGCAACGGGGGCAGAGGCGAAAGTCCTCATAGTCCTGTCTAGTTTGAGGTGGTAACCGCTCCAGGATGCTGTCCTTAGCAACCAGTTCTAATTCGCTGTTGCAACTCAGACATCGCCGGAACGGCATAATCGCTCCAAACAGATTAAAGCGTCGTAGAACTTCAACTAACTGCTCTTGAGGATCAGTAGAGCGAACGCAATAACCGTGATTGACTATACTGCGTTTTAGCAAGCCCCGGTCCCGGCTCAGTAGAATCCGCTCCTCATTACAGGAGAGGCGAGCTAAGTCCTCGTCTTGGCCATCGTTCCAGTACAACACATCAAATCCCAGCATCCGCAGGTAGGTTGCTAGGCGACCAAGATTGATATCTAGGACAAAGCGAGCTTGAGGCAGAGGTTGGGGTTGCACTCGGCTAACTGGTTCAATATCAATAGTCGTAAAGGCCGGGTAGATACTAAGCCAGTCTCCGTCTTGTACTGAATAGTAGAAGTCGGTTGATTCACCATTGACCAGAATGAGGTTGACCTCTGGATGAGGGACACCTAGCGACTCAATTAAATCTTTGACTGACTCATGGCCTCTGAAGCAATGACTGAACCTCGCCTGTCTTCGCTCAGGAGCCAGAAAGTCATTGAGTTCAGCATAAAAGCGAAAGTGGGCTTTCCTCATAAACAAATGACCACCTGCAAAATCGAATGTGAACTTAACGAGAATTTCAGAAGCAAACTTTCAAGAAAATATGAGCAAGAAAAAACGGTGTTTAACTTCAAAAATATCCCAATCGAGCCGAACTACGAATCTCAATAAAATTCATGTCGAATTGTTGACGCGGCTCAAGATTTGTGTTCTCCGATTTCACACTCCTATAATGTCTTGATCAGTCAATATCTTCTGAACAAACGTGAACATCACCGTGATTGTCTTGCTAGTGCTTGGTCTTGTGCTTCTTGTCGTAGGAGCAGAAGCTCTCGTGCGAGGTGCCTCGCGTCTGGCAGCCATCATCGGGATCTCGCCGCTGATTATTGGCCTCACCATCGTTGCCTACGGCACCAGCGCCCCTGAGATGGCAGTGAGTGTGCAATCCAGTCTGGCAGGTCAGGCCGACATCTCCCTGGGCAATGTAGTAGGCAGTAATATCTTCAACGTTTTGTTTATTCTTGGCGTTTCCGCTCTCATTACCCCTTTAGCCGTCTCTCGACAACTGATTCGCCTGGATGTACCGATCATGATTGGCACATCTATCCTGCTATTGCTTTTGGGATTTGATGGCAAAATCAGCAGGCTCGATGGCGTGTTGCTCTTCATAGGGGGAGTCAGTTACACCGCTTTTCTGATTTATCAAAGTCGCAAAGAAAAAAGCAATATGACTGAGGATGAGTTTGCTCAGGAGTATGGCAACTCAGGTCGTATGTCTGCGCAACAGTGGCTGCTCAACGGTGCCTTAATCGTTGTTGGTCTGGCTTTGCTAGTCCTGGGCTCTCGTTGGCTAGTGGACGGAGCCGTTACCATCGCTCAAGCAGCCGGTATCAGTGAACTAGTCATTGGTCTCACCATTATTGCTGCGGGCACTTCATTACCGGAAGTTGCTACCTCGGTAATTGCCAGTATGCGGGGTGAACGAGATATTGCAGTAGGCAATGTGGTAGGCAGCAACATTTTCAATATTCTGGTGGTGCTGGGCCTCTCTAGTATGATTGCTCCTGATGGCATCCAAGTCTCAGCGGCTGCCTTACGATTTGACATTCCCGTGATGATTGCTGTGGCGATTGCCTGTTTGCCCATCTTCTTCACTGGCTGCATCATCACTCGTCGCGAGGGTGCCCTCTTTCTCGGCTACTACGTTGCCTACACCGTGTATCTGATTCTAGACTCGACTCAACACGAAACCCTGCCTATTTTCAGTGGTGCCCTGATGCTTTTTGTCATTCCTATCACCACTATCACTCTAGCTTTGCTCACTTTACGTTCGCTGCGGGCAAGGCGTAGTTAATGACAACTAACCACATCAGTAACTAGAAAAAACAGGAGATGATTGTGAGGGAGGAATCAATTTTCGCCTGAGAGAATGAGCCTATCGCTGATTCTTGGGTACCTATCAAGGTCGGCTACTCTCTCCAATAAAAGGCCGAAAAGATGGAGCTTAAGCTTGCAAGCAGCTTATCAACTGGCCCGCCATCGCCACTAGAGCATCCAGCTCCACAGGCTTAACAATATAGAAGTCGAAGCCTGCTGCTTGGGCATCCTCGGCATCTTGAACACCCAAAGGGTCTACAGCACGAATCTGTGCGGTTACCGCTACTGCGGGGATTTGCAACCCGCGTGAGCGTACCTCACGTATGAAGCTATAACCATCCATCTCGGGCATAACGATGTCACAGAGCAGGGCGTTGGGGCTGAAGGTATGTATAGCTTTAAGGGCCTCTTCCGCCGAATGCTGGACTTGGACAGTGGCACCGAACAACTCAAGAATGGAACGATACAACATACAGGAGTCTTGGTCATCGTCGACGACTAGCACCCGCAAACCGCTCAAATTCATGACTTCTTGCTCAACGAGCGACATCTCTTTGGCATGAGCTGGAAAACTCAAGTTTCAAGGCTCCAAGTTTCAGTGTCCCAGGTTTCAGTGTCACAGGTTTTAATGCCCTGGAGCTTAAGGCTCTAGATTTTAATGCCCTGAGTTTTAATGCCCTGAGTTTTAAGGTAAGTATCAAGGCTACCCCGGTTGCCCTCGCCTGAGCTGCCCTTAGAATATGACTATTCGTCACGTTTGTCGATAGCATCATAAGCATGAACCGCTTGCTCTCTTCGTCAGCCGCCTTGCGTTGTCCACCCCGGCAGGCTCGCAGCCAGCAACGGCTCCAACAGATTCTAGATGCTGCTTTGGCGGTTCTCAGTGAGGTTGGCTACGAGGGTATGACGACTGAGGCAATTGCTCTCCGGGCTGGCACCTCTAAGGGGTCGGTGTACCGCTTCTTTCCAGACCGCGCTGCTGTTTTCGCGGCCCTCACCGAACGCTGGGCCGCCCACATGCGTCAACTATTTGCTACAGCTGTTGGGCCAGATGCGGCGCAGATGCCGCTAGCAGAGTTTGTTACTCGCACGATTGATGTTTTGGATCGTTTCTACACTTCACAGCCTGAATATCAGGCTATACCCATTCAAGTTCGCCTCTCCCCAGAATTGCAGGGCATATACAGTGAGCTGAACCGAGAGTTGGCCCAACAGCTAGCGGCTTTCTTTGCGCTGCGTCAGGCCGATTTACCTTTGACTAAACGAACATTAATGGCGCAAGTGAGTGTAGAAATGGTCAGTGCTGTGCAATTACTCTCCTTCACGCAAGAGCCAGTCATTCAGCAGGAGATGGTCAATGAAATTAAAAGTGCAATATTTAACTACTTAAAACCCCATTTTGAACCTGAATTAACTTGAAAAGGTTTTAAGTTAACGTCTAGAACTAACGTCTTGAATTAATATTATGGAGTTTTGCCTTGCTGCTGTAAGGCGCTGTTGAACTGCTCACCGACGTAGGTCAAAGAATCTTTCAAATGTTTGTGGAAGTAGTTCCAACCGAAGTCGGGGCCAGAAAGGCCATGTCCTCCTGGGAAGGCATAGAAAACATTGGCAACGTTCAGTTGACCCAGCGCTTGGTGAAAGGCTTAAGTAGAAGCGAGCAAGTCAGTATCGCTCTTGCCTGCATCCAGGTAGACGTGAATGCGCTTGAGCTCTGATGCAGGCAACTGTTGGACAAAGTCTTCAGGGCTATTCTGCGGACCAAACGGCTGCTGATCAGTGAAGGCTACGGGCCTAATCTGCCGGTCACAGGCTATTTCGGTGATGAAACGGCAGCTGCTGTTGAAAATTTTCAGCAAGCTGCGGGTTTAGCCCAAGACGGTGTTGTCGGTCCTGATACCTGGCAAGCGCTGATTGTGCCTACAGTAGCCAACTAGGACCCCAATTAGATCTGTAATAGTGAGGGAACTTCAATCCATGCATTGAGGTTTCCTCATTGTCTAGATCGAAGAAAACTTTGCTCAATTCTCATGCCAAGATAGCTTTAGCTCGAATCCTAACGGCCAGCCAGCCAATGAACAATAGAGCTAACAGATTTGATGGCTCGGGCACAGTTTTGACACTTGCCTGATTGGAGTTCACTTCTACAATCGTTAGCCGAGTCGCGCTAGCAAAACTACGTTGCAGAGAGCCTTTTACCGATGCCCCAGCAGATTCTTGCTTACTGCCAAAAGACTGTTGGAAGGACGGCGAGCCTAAGTCAAAAGTAATGTTTTGGCTTTTCTCAAAATTCAGAAAATCCCCAGCCCCAAAGGTTACCAGTTGACCAGAGATCACAAGAAAGTCTAATAGAGTTGGCTGAGCACTATTCGTACTATCAAATACCAAGAGAGAGAGACTACCCGTAGCCCTAGCATGCTCAGATTGTGGGTTGTCTGTTGAGGTTGCCAGTGCCAGGGAACCCGCGAAGTTGAAAGAGAAAGATTGGCCTGCTTCTGTTAAGAAATCTCCCACAACTTGCGCTCGGCTCTGCGCTAGCCCTAAGTAGTTACTGCCGTCGCCGGTGACTTGGCTTAGGGATGTATTAGACGCCAGAGCTGGGAGATTGCTAAACAACGCGTCTGCTTGGGCTGAAGCATCGACAGTACCTGATGGTGCAATTGCTAGCGAGTTTACATCTGTGAAGGTTCTGACTGCGTTGGAGTTCTGATTAAAGTTATCAAGCTTAAATATCCCTTGGGAAGAAGCCAGGGTAGCAGCTTGGCTGGGTGAAGTAATGAAGAGGCCAAGCACAGAAGCTGTCAGCAGACTTAGGCGTCTGGCCGCCCTTTGACTGGGTATTGCAGAACCACAGGTAGTGTTCATGTTTGAAGGTAATCTGCGACTGGTTTCGAAGTAATTCTTTGACTGAGAAGCACCAACTGAGAACTGAGAATCAACTGATAATTTAGAACCGCAAAATTTCCCGCTCGTAATTTTCAGGTGTGGGCTCTACTTCCCAAACCAGTGACTCGCCGGGTTCGAGGGCGACCTCAACGTAGAGTTGTTCTACAGCCTTAGTTGCAGTGGTTTCGTTATTCTCGAAGCCTTGCAAATCTTCGGTGAGCAACCTCAATTTGAAGCCGCTAGGAATGCGACCACCTAATGATGAGGCTCGCAGTTCGAAGCGCCAAGCTTGTACTGAATCGCCTTGCAGAACGCTGAGCTCGTAGGGTTCACCTGCAATCACCAAAGAGCGAGATAGAACGGTGAGGGGAGTGGCCTGTGCGGCTCCCCGCGATCCTAGGGGGTTGGCTTGCAGTTCCGCTCGTCCCCACCCAGACAATTCAGCCAGTTCTGAGACGCCAGCCTGTAGCCACTGCAGAATTGACCATTGCTCCTGTAGTCCTTGGCGACGTTCGTGTAGGCGCTGTCTCCAACCACCGTGAGCGATCAAAGCACCCCAAAGGGTAAAGGGCACAGCTAAACGGGGCAGGGCAAGCGATGGGTTCCCCAATCGCTGTAATAAATTTTCAGCCTGCGCCAAGGGCAGAACAGGTAGCGGTGCAATCGCCGCTCTCGTAACTTCCTCTGGGCAGCGCTGGCGGGCTATCAACAGCACATTCAAGTCCGCGATTAGGGCATCTGCATCCAGGCTGTAGGTGCGATCAGCCGCGTCATAGTTTCCTAAAGTTTTCAATTGGTGATGGGTCGTGTATCCCCGCACTTGCATCCAGCCATCATCAGGGCTGACTGAACAGAAGAGGTAGTAGTCCGCTGCCCACTCGGGAATATCCACCCACTCCTGGGGCACACGCAGCTCGCTCATATCAATGCTTTCGCTGGGAATCAGCACCAGTCGCTCACCAGAGGGATGGGCAGAGGGAGCCTGAACGAATGGCAGCACCCTGCTTGCACTGAGTGTAATTGCTGTGCCAGTTGTGAATTGCCAGATGCTCGCTAGGGCTCTTGAACCTGGCCAGACCGTCGCTTCAGGGACCTGCTCCTGTAGCCAGGGCAGGAAAGCGTTTAAGCAAAGGCTGTTGATATAAGCGTTCCATCGATCCGAGGCGGCAGAGAGGCGCTGACTCTGCTGCCAAGCCTGCTCTTGCAGATCATCGGGGAGTTCCAATCCCAATTGGCTGGGATCGGCAAGTTCTAGTAAGGCTGGGTCAGAAGTCATGTCAAATCCTCTCTTGGCGTTTGAAGGGCAGGTTGGCGGTAGTAAACCTTCAACCATTCCTCCAGGGCTACACCGACATCTTTAATGAGGTCGGAAGTTAGAGGAGTATGCAGGGCACCCTGGCTCCACTGAACGAGCGTATCGAGTAGGAACTGCCGGTGCTTGGTGAGCTGGCGAGAAATTGTGTACTGTTTGACGTCTAGCTGAGCGGCGATCTGTTGCTGGGTAAATTCCTGGCTGTAGTAGAGCTGAAGTAGTCTTTGCGCCTGGGGTTCAAGGCGACCCATCGCTTCAATCAAAACGCCAGTCATGTCAGCTCGCTGAGCTTGACGATGTTGCTCCTCTTCCTCAGCAATTTGAGCATCCAGACCTGAGATGACTGCTGGGTCGTTAGGTAAATTGTCGAGAAGTTCGCCTGAATTTAAGGAGTTAGGGGCATTGAGAGCGCTCACCTCAGGCGACATATACTGCCGTGCAGCTCTGGCACAGGCTTTGAGCCATTGTTCAAGCGTTTGGGCGGTCGGCAGAGGTTCGGACGACGGTAGCTGCTCGTGACGTTGTTCCCGGTAGAGCGCGGCGATGGCCTCCCACACCGAGTCATCGGGCCGTGTCAGTTTGCGAGTGGCATTTGTGCGAGTTGGCGCGTAAACCGCATTGAAACAGCTCCAGGCCAGAAGATGGTAGGCAACTAGGGATGGTGCCAAGCCAGCATTTTGCAGAGACTCTACAAGCTTTTTCTTACTCAGCTTGCGTAGCAAAGCCCAATCAGTGCAGATATCAACTTCTTGGCGCTGGCGCAGGAGCTCTCGGATAGCACTGCCGAAGACAGCACTAGCGTAATTTTTCAGGGTCGCCCCCTGGCTGAGGTTAACTCCCTCTAAAACCTTGTCTATCTTACCAATGGCGATTTGAAAGCAGTCCGATAAAGCATATTGGTTACTCGATAGGTTGGTAGCAATTTTGCGGGCAGCCCAATAACAGGTTTCTTGCAAATATGCAGATAGATGCGCTTTAGCCAGATCAGCCGCTTGAGCGCGAGGTTGCTCACTCAAGGCATCAGATATTTCAGCTTGCCAAGTCTTATGCCAGTAAAGGGCCCAAAAGTCCTCAGACTTTCTCGTTAGCTCAAGCTGCTCCAAACAGTTCTTCATGCTACGACGCAGTTTGGCATCACTGACCCAAGTGCTGAAGCTGTCAGCATCAAACTGCACAAAGGTCGAAAAAATCTCAAGGATGCTTTGACGAGAGCGCATGACAAATTGCTAAGTTTGAAGACTGGATCTAGGTGGACCTCCAAGGATCCTCATGGAGATCCAGGTTACCTGGAGTTTACGAACAGAGCCCAGTTCTTTAGAAAATCGCCTAAAGTCTTGACTGCTGCCGTTAAGACGGCAATATACAAATGGTCAGAATTCCAATTTGTCTCGTCAGGTGACTAGCCTTTGTAATTTATGATACAGCGTGTGGTATGTAAAGTCTTAGGCTAGTGGGATTTGCTAAGTGCAGAGGCGAAGCCAATAGGTTGTATGATAGCTCTCTTAAGAAGTACAATCCGCACAGGGAATTAATCTGTGGATTATGTACTCCCTCCAGCTCCTCATGGCTCCGTTGGCTCTTCGTCTCTTGCTTAACAGTAGCCGGCTGCATAACCTGCTCAACCGCAACCTCTATATCAGTGGTGTGCTAATGCCGTACTCAAGAGTGCGAACTTTTTTGAAGGACTAGATCCATGTTAAAAATATTGAAGGACGCTAAGCTTGGCACCAAGTTTAATTTGTTCTTAATGACTGTCTTTATTGGTGGCATCTTAGTCAGCGGGATTGCCCTGTCAAGAGTACTAGAGCAGGCCGCCCAGCAGGAGATGACCTCTAGAGCCCTCCTGCTGATCCAAAGCATGAACTCGGTCAGAACTTACACCAGTGAGCACATCAATCCACTCTTGGCACCGAGAGTAGAAACTGAACCGACGTTCACGCCAGAAACAGTGCCGGCCTATGCTGCCACCGAAGTTTTTGAGGATCTGCGCAAAAACAGCGATTACAGCAACTTCTTTTATAAAGAAGCGACTCTCAACCCGACCAACCTGCGAGATAAGGCAGATGACTTTGAAGCTAAATTGGTAGAGCGTTTTCGTAGCGAGCCAGGACTCAAAGAACTGTCTGGTTTCCGTAGCCTCCCCGGCACAGAATCTTTTTACATTGCCCGTCCGCTAGCGATTACCAAAGAGAGCTGCTTGCAGTGTCACTCGACACCAGAGGCTGCTCCTAAGAGCCAGATTACGACTTATGGTACCGAGAATGGTTTTGGCTGGAAGCTCAATGAGATTGTTGCTGCCCAAGTTATCTCGGTTCCGTCTGGCGAAATCCTAAACAATGCTCAGCGGTCTCTTTCCCTGGTTATGGGGATTTTGATTGCGATCTTTACCATCGTCATTCTTCTGATCAACCTCTTGCTGAGGCGAACGATTATCCGCAGGATCAGACGCATGAGCAAGGTTGCGCATGAGGTCAGCACTGGCAAAATGGATATCGACTTCGTAGACGATACCAACGACGAAATTGGGGCCTTATCTAAGGCATTCGGGCGCATGAAGTCTAGCTATGAGATAGCGATGAAATTCATTAATCAGTAGAGAATTCCGAGGAAATCAGTAGGTTACCGGCTTGTTGAAGCAAATCTCCAAGCCTAAGCGATTCAACCAGAAATTCAGAAGAGAAGCTGCCGACGAAACTCAGCCCTACTAGCCTCAGGAATTTCTGCCATTAAGGTCTCTACCAGCTCCGTTGAGGAGATTTGAGGCTTAGACTTCAGAGCTCTCCGGACTAGAAAAGTTGCGATTGGCCCCACAAGCTCAGCCAAAGCTTGCTCACACTGGTTAATGAAATCCTTGCTGGCCTGATTATTGAAGCTTGATAATTGCTGGGTTGCTTCCCGGATACTCAGCTGCTGCGATCTGGACTGAGCTTGAGGCTGGGCTTTGGGCTCTAAAAATAGAGATGTTGCTCGCTGTTGGAATTCTCGTTGCTGGTCGGGACGGAGATGCATCACTAAGCTGTCCACCACTTCCTGAAGACCAGGAGCCTTTGCCGAAACTTGTCGCAGCACAGTGGGCGCGATTGGCCCGACTAGGTCAGTAAAAATTTGCTCGAGCTGCGAATATTGTTGTGCGGAAAGCTCCGAATGAGACTGCGGCTCTACTGAACTTAAGACAGGCGGAACCGAACCCCGGTCGGCTTCAGCAGGTAAGAATAGATCCGTTTCTGACCCCATTGGCAAGGGCTGAGACGCCTCCTGCTGGACAAAAGCCGAAGAAAGGTTAGGAGAAGCACGAACTAACGGCCGGAGCACTTCTAGAACTTCTGCCGCCGTTTGATAGCGGTCTTTAAAGTAGAAATGCACCATCCTGGTGATCACCGCTGCAAGCTCAGCGCTGACTTCAGCTTGGTGCTGCCAGAGAATCTCGCCAGTCTGAGCATCCTTCTCGAAGCGGGTGGGGTGCAACCCTATGAGGGCCTGAATCGCGATCATGCCCAAAGCATAGATATCGCTATTGGAACGGGGCATGCCATAGGCCTGTTCATTCGGCATATAGCCAGGTGTGCCAATGGCAACGGTCAAACTGTTCTGCCCCGGCGCTGTGAGTTGGGTCTGGATTTGCTTAACTGCCCCGAAATCAATCAAGACTAATTTGCTATCTTGTTGCCGTCTAAGAACGTTGGTCGGCTTGATATCTCGGTGGATCATGCCGTGGCCATGCACAAACCCCAGAACGCTCAAAACCTCGTACAACAGGTGAGTAACCTGGCCTTCGGTCCAGCGCTGACCGCGTTTTAACTCTGCTTGCAGAGAATGGCCTTGAATGAATTCCTGCACCAGGTAAAACTCCTGGTTTTCCTCCAAGTAGGCCAGCAACCGAGGGATCTGATCATGACTACCCAGTTGTTCTAAAACGGTTGCTTCACTGATAAAAAGACGCCGAGCTGTTTGCAAGAACGCTGGGTCGTTACTAGCAGGTTTGAGATGTTTGACGACACAAATCGGACGACCGGGACGGCGAATATCTTCAGCAAGATAAGTTTGACCAAAGCCACCCTCACTCAAGACTTGGGTGATCTGATAACGTCCGTCTAGTAACTCTCCTTGCATAGTGCAATTCGCCTACAGCGCCCTGCTGAGTATCTTGCAGCCAAACCTGAATCCTGGAGCACCTGAATCCTGAAATTTGTTTACCTCCAAGTAAGGTTCAAGCAATCAGGCGCTGACGAAATTCGGATGCCTTTTGAGGTTCAGAAATCGCCGTGACCAAAGACTCCACTAACTCGATCTGGGAAAGGCGAGGATTAGTTTGCAGAACCTTCCGAACCAGAAAAGTCGCAATTGGTCCCACAAGCTCTGCCAGCTCTCGTTCGCATTGATGAACGAAGCCTTCAGAGATTGCTTGACCGCTTAGGGTTTGTGAGGCATGTAACCTTGAGTCCTGAGTTTTCAGACCGGTTGTTTTTGAAGCGGTCGAACTAGAGTGATCTGAGCGGGTCTGCGGTCGAATGGCACTGTTCTCTAGCAACGAAGTTGCCCACCACTCAAACTCGATTCGTCGCTTCGCAGGTAGGTAAGGCAACAAATTCTCAACTAGTTCTTTGGGGTTGGGAGCCCGAGCTGAGCCTTGACGCAATAGGGTGGGAGCAATCGGCCCGACCAAGTCTGCCAGTTCTTGCTCCAGGCTGGAGTATTGCTCTGGTGAAAGAGACCAACTAACTTGGGACTGTGACCTGGCTGGAGTGGAGGCCAGACCAGAAGACCCAGAAGGCTTTACTGCTTCCGAACTGTTGAGTTCTGACTTTGGGCCGGACAAGACTTCTATTAGACCTTGGTTTCCCGACAAGTAGGCGTGGAGCGTGATCTGCGTTTCGGCCAGATGGGTTTTGAGTTGGGCAATCCATTCGGCAGCTAGAAGCCCAGTTTGTCGCTTCCCAATCACTAGGGTTTGTAAAAGGGCTTGGGCGAACTGGTCTGGTTCTGTGGCTGGAGCAGCGGCAGCAATTAAACATTGTCCCTGCTCAGGCCCCTGTTTCAGGTCTTCTACCCAGTCAGCGAGGGTAGTGGCTCCAGGACAGTCCAGGATGAGGATCTGCTGGGTCATGTCTGAGCGGCGTAGTTGTTGCCTCAACCAAGAGCGACTGATTTTCACGCCTTCGCTCAGGACAAGCCAGGCTTCGCCATTCTCGGTTTCCTCGATCTCGCCGCGTAGGTACAGTAATGCGGTTGCTGTCTTCTTGGTGGTAGTAAAGCTGGTAAATAGTTCGGTTTCAGAGGAACTTTGCCAATGCAGGCAAGTGTGAATCGCTCGTTGAGGTTCTGCCTCTGACTTCGCCGGGGGGCACCAGTAGCCCAAATCGAAGCCGCCAATGCCAGCCAGTACTTTGCTCAGGGCGATGGCTTTCTGGTTGTCCGTTGATCCCTGCACCACCAGAGCTTGTCGGGGATGCTGGGGCCTCGTTTTGTCTGGCTTTAGGCCGAGAACCAGTTCGCCAATCCCTTCAACGATCCGTTTTGGCGTTTGTTGCGAGTATTCGGGATAGAAGTCATTTTTCCCCTGACTCCGTTTTTGCTGATTGATCAGCCGAACCTGCTGGTTCGTCTTATCGATGTATTGCAGGGTTTGCTGGTAGACGTATTTGTAGAGGCCGTCTGCATCGATTACGCCTTGAGCATCTGCGGCTTCGCCCCTGAGTCCACGCATCAGGTAGTAGGTAAAGACGCCGTGGCCTAGCTCAGGAAATTCCCAAGAGCGCTGCCCTTGATCGCAGGATAGTAAAGCATAAAACCCTTTGCTGCGAGCTGCCCGTTGCCGCAGGACATGCACAAGCGTAGGGGTTGGGTCAGGACGAGTCAGCACGGGAGCTGCCTCACCTCTAGCACCCCTCATGGTCATGTCGCCGCTGTGGCAGGCATCTAGCCAAACCAACTGCGCATGGGCTTCGCATTGGTCTAGAGTCTGTAATAAGCCTTGAACCGGTAATCCCGTGCCGACGAGGTTGCTCTTGTCAGTATCAGATAAGCAGAGAACGGACTGTTGGCTCTCAGCATCCAGCACCCCATGCCCGGAGAAGTAGAACAGGACAGTATCCTGCGCCTTGGCTTCTGCTACCACTCGCCTCAGGCTAGCTCGAACTGTTGCTAGCTTGGGAAGCTGTTCGGAAAAATCGTGGTGAGCAATGGTTTCTTTGTTAGGAAATGCCCTGGTTGCCTCAGCCAACGCCTTGCCTAGCCCCTGACAATCTGGAGCGGAGTAGCACAAGGCGGGCAGGCTGTTGTCCTGGTATTGGTTGACCCCTACCAGCAGAACCCAGAGTTTGGCCTCACCGGTTTCTAGGGCTTGTGTAGAGCAACTGGTTCTAAGACTAATAGGCATTAGAGTGATCTGAAACGAGAAAAGTTCAGACGAACCAATTAAAAGGGATTTAAAAGAGATGTCTCGAAATATACCAGCCGTGGTAAGTAGCGTTCAAAAGCCTTTTCTTCTGCTACCTCTATTGTTTGTTCAAATCTCCCTATCTGTTGCAGTACCTCGAACCAGTCTATGTTTGAACCGATACATTTAACTTGCTCGGCGCCATTATTATATATCCAGTAGCAGAACCGGGTACAAATATCCGAATCTGAGAATGCTGAGTCTTTACCCTAAGAACTGTAAATGTTGGCTTGGGCTGTAACGGTGGCAACACTCAGGTAATTACATCAGGGAACTGAGGTTTGCAACTCCCCTAGTTGGATCACCTGAACGGGTGATTCTCGGTGATGTATAACTCCTCACTACTGGTTTAGCGAATTTGTATTGTTTTCGTAACACTTAAACGAATACTAAGCTCAATCCTCAAAAAAAGCATTCCCTCACCGTTACGGCGAGGGCTGCATTGAGAGCTGTATTTAGGAAGCTAGGCTTACCTACCTTGGCTTAGACTCCGATTGCCGTGGAAACCGAGGCGGCGGTACCAGCGTCAACACCAACTGCTGATGCTCCAATAGCTTGGCTGAAGTTATCGCTGCCGGTCAGAACTAGGAAGTCGCCATCAGCGAAGGCTTGAGAGTCAGCGAAGGCTGCAGCAGCGCCACCGGCAACACCTTCAAGTTCAGCATCAGACAGTTCAATGTTTTGGGCTTGGCTCAGTTCTGTGTTCATTGGATTGCTCCTAGTAGTGAGTAAGTGAGTAAGTGAGACGAGTGAGGTTAACTAAAGCAGAGATAGAAGCTCTGTTCTAACTTAAGCGCCGATAGAGGTAGAGTTACCTTTAGAACCAGCAGCATTGACGCCATCAGCTGAGATAGCAAAGGTTTCGTTGTTAACGTCAGTCGCAGCTACGAATTGACCGAAGGCGAAAGCATCGCCAGTTGCATTACCGAGAGCGACGCCGCCAGCAACGCCTTCGAGTTCGGCATCAGACAGTTCAACACTTTGGGCTTGGCTCAGTTCTGTGTTCATTGGATTGCTCCTAGTAGTGAGTAAGTGAGTGAGATGGGTGAGGTTATCTGAAGCAGAGTATTTTAACCGCTTCACTTTCTACAGAGGATTGACTCCTGCTGTTTATGCAGCTTGGTTTAAGCAGCGATGGAGGTAGAGCTACCTTTAGAACCAGCAGCATTGACGCCACCAGCTGAGATAGCGAAGGTTTCGTTGTTAACGTCAGTGGCCGCTACAAATTGACCGAAGGCGAAAGCATCACCGGTTGCATTACCGAGAGCGACGCCGCCAGCAACGCCTTCGAGTTCAGCATCAGACAGTTCAACGCTTTGGGCTTGGCTCAGTTCAGTGTTCATTGGATTGCTCCTAGTAGTGGGTAAGTGAGTGAGGTTATCTGAAGCAGAGTGTTTTAACCGCTTCACTTTCTACAGAGGATTGACTCTTGCCGTTTATGCAGCTTGGCTTAAGCAGCGATGGAGGTAGAGCTACCTTTA